>JACKDF010000069.1 GCA_020633655.1 Deferribacteres bacterium | reverse complement strand
ATTTTTCTTTTACGCGCATTTTAAAATTCTTCGGCAATCTCCTTATTACTCTGTTTGTCAAGTGCAATAGACCTGACAAACAGAATAATTTATTTCAGCAGAATCATCTTTTTCGTTTGGTTAAATTGCGCTGTCATGATTCTGTAAAAATACAGCCCGGAAGACAGATTTGTAGCGTCCAGCTGAACTGTATAGCTACCTGCTGGTCTGTTATCACTCACAAGAGTCTGAATTTTCTGACCGCGGGTATTAAAAAGCGCGATTTCCACATGACCTGCTTTTGGCAATGCATAGCGAATGGTCGTGGTCGGATTGAATGGATTCGGATAATTCTGACTTAAGGCATAATCTGTCGGAAGTGCATCGGAGGGTTCTTCTACCACGCCCGTTACATATTGATTTCCAATCCAGGTGTAAGACCAATTGCGCGGTGACTGCCATGAATTGTCCATATTCAAGTTAGAAAAGGACAGCACGCCATCACGCACATTGTTCGCATCCGCGTCATGGACATTGAGATCAAATGGTATGCGTATTCCATTTTCAGGTACGAAAGGCACATCGTCACCCCACTGTAAATCCGTCAGTTTAACACGCATTTCCACAACCCAATCCGGATCAAAGCCTTCAAAAAAGTAATCTGCTGAATCCGGTGTTGCCAATACCTGGTTACCATTGAATTCACTTACGAGCTGGTCGGCACGGATCTGCAATTTGTAGTGAGGCATATCACCACGCGTGAATCCATCCTGCTGGCCTTTGCGGCTGTCAAACAAGCCAAAGAACATTTCCATTGCATCGTCCTGCCACCAATCGCCGTCTGTCCCGAATGAATAGACATTATCGATTACGTCCGCAGCGAAATAGAGGTATTCATTATCGATAGCAATATAGATCGTGGCGGTCAAGTCGTTGTCATCATCGAAACTTCCAACGGCCACATGACTCGTTGATGGCATATAAACGAAGGGTTCAATTCCACTATTTACCCATTCACTTACATCACCATCAGCAGCAAAATTTGCCGGGGGATTAAGGGAAATCGTCGGAACACCTTTAGCTGTGTTGGTCACAACACCTGACGCACCAAAGTCACCAACATTTCCTGCTTTATCTGTGGCACGAACCGCGTAATAAAAATTCATCTCCGTATCAACAAGCGGGTAGTTGATAAAGTGTGTCAGTGTTTGCTGTCCACGGGCTATGCCATAACCAATTTGTTCAACATTTGCTGCGTCGAGATCAGTTATCGGTTCCGTGCTGGCGAAAACATCGTATTTTTCATTGCTTTCGCCGGGAACATCCTGCCAGATAACGAGATTGAAGTAATTATCAGTGTCAGGTACACCTGCAATGCCTTCCACCGCAGCTGGTGCAATAAAATCATCTTCTTTAAATCCATAGTATTCCAGGTTGTCAAACAAGATTGTTCCTTCAGAAACCGTTCCTTGTTGGGCACCGGAAAATGCAAATTCGTAACCAGAAATTTTATCCCAATCAAGCTTACTGTTTCCAGGAACACCACCCCAACCCGGGTTGGAGAAACCTTCTGCATTCGGTCCAACACCCATACCGCGATCTTCCAAAGGAATCAGCAATTGATGCCAACCTGCAGCACTATCGAGCACGGTATTTGTTTCATAAATCCACTGCTCCATTTGGTCTGCACCTTCGCTATAGTCGTATATTTGCAGGCGTAAAACCACATTGCCAGGTACAGTCGAAGCCGATAAATTATTATAACGCAAGCTCAGATGCGACGTTCTGTTCATGCTCGGGAGAAACTCTCCTTCGGGGGTATCAAAACGCGCACTTATGTAACCACCCCAACTTTCGTTTGCGTCTACCTTCCAGTCGAATTGAGCGGCGGCTTCCTCAAAAAACTCCTGAGCATTATCAGAAATCACCAGGCTGCTGGTACCAGTTCCTGAGAAGGCAACGTTTGTTGCAGTTGAGGTTGTGTCAAAATAATTGACAACAGGATTACGGTGACCATATAAGCGAAGGTCATCAAGATAAATCGTACCAACGGAAATACCAGATTCAGCAGGATTTTCTGCGTCATAGACCGATGAATTGATAGAAAATTCGAATTTGTAGGCTTTGATTTTAGTGAGATCAAGTACACCGTTTCCGTAAGTACCTGCCCAGCCTGGCAGCCAGAAACCGGCATCGGATTGCGTACCAACATCTTCCAGAGCCAACAAGATTTGGTTCCATCCCGGTTCGGCATCGAGAATTTGTTCATGAGAATACCAGTACTCGCCCTGGCCGATTTCTGAGTTAAGAGGGACATCGCCAAAATCTTTTAATAACACCCGGAATTCAACAGTGCCAGGTAAGGTGGATGGCGAGGCATTGTAGTACCACAGGCTTAAATGCGTATAAAGCGAAAAATCAAATGTTGTTGAATCGGGGGAAATGCGCATCATATTGGTATAACCGCCCCAGGATTCAGTACCTTGCACAGTCCAGTCGATGCGCATAGATTTATCGCCTTCGTGCGTTTGCTCATCGGTGTAGGTGATTACAACGCCGGTCGTGTCAGAGCTCCACACATCCTCTAAAGCCCAGAAGGCGGTATCCGTTGGAGCGACATTAAATCCGTTGAGAAGCTCTTGTGCCATCGCAAAACCCGGAAGAATTGCCAGGACTAAACCAATCAGTAAAAACTTTTTCATGTTTTTCCTCCTTAGTGAGAAATTAAACTGTTTTCAAATTAGCGAATGAAAAATTGCCAGTTATTAGGTAACCTCCTTTTCCTGTTTCACCACTTGTGTTTATTTCATGTATAAAGCTTTTTGCGAATTTACGAATTTACCATCGAGATATAAACAAATAAAATAAACGCCGGTACTGAGTCCCGAAGTATTTAGATAAACAGAATATTCACCCGCATTACGAAATCCGTGGTCAAGCCGTTTGATAAAACGCCCGGAGATATCGAACAGATTCAACTCCATGGTATGAGCCGCATCCAGGGCAAAAGCAATTTTCGTATCCGGATTAAAAGGGTTTGGGTAAATGTAAAGCTCATTCTCCTCCGGCAAGATCGCACGCTTCTCCTCAGCAACACCACTTACTTCCAGCTGGATAATTTTCAGGCCGCTCAGCGTCGTGGTTCCGGTTTCAGCTTTGAAATAGAAATCCAGCATGCCATCTTCCACTACAATATTAGCAATGGTTTTCTCGAGGGCTTTGTTTATGCCTGCTTCAGCGATGATATCGAGATCATCTATAGCCGTTTCTTCTTCGACAATTACATCGAATACGCGCTCGCCGGCATTTGTATTTTCTGCATCTGCAAACATCAACGTCGCATCATAGCGTCCGTTTGGTACACGTGCCTGATAAAAAGTCAATCCATTGACCGCTGTTTCATAAATAGCAGCATCGTTGTTCTCAGAGGTAACGACACCTGTTCCTCTAGCCAAAACTGCCCCCCCGACAACACCGTATTCCTGGAAGGCATCCCAGATAGAATCAGCCAGGAATGCGTCACTTGCATCTCCACCGACATTTATTTGAGTCGGAAAGATCAATCCCTTAGATAATGTTAATTGCTGGAGAGCCATCTTGTAGGCTGATGGGGAACGGTCACGGATATTGGTGACAACGAGGACGTAGGATTGCTCCGGATTTAAGCTTTCCACAGAGAGCAAAACATCTTTGTTATTCGCCTGCAACGATGCCGATTGAACAGTCACTCCAGCGATGATATAATTTGTCGCTGTTTCTGCAGAAACCTGTTCAACTTCTTCAGAAAACGTGACCATCAC
>JACKDF010000068.1 GCA_020633655.1 Deferribacteres bacterium | reverse complement strand
GCAGCGCAGGAATTTTACTGGCGTGGAGTAAAAAATATCAAAACAAAAATCGATGCCGAATGCCAATTCGAAGTCGTAAAGTACATTTTCACAGAATCGGAATTGCAGCGCTATGCAGCATGCGTCGAACCACAGGACTACATCGAATTATTCAACCAAATCTGGCTGCAGCGCGACCCGACACCGGCCGCACAACTCAACGTCCGGCTCATAGAACACTTGCGGCGTTATTCCATTGCCGAACACGATTTTGAATACATGGGAGTGCGCAACCAGTCAAACAACCCCGACAAATTGCACCGTCTGAAATTCCCCGCTCCTTACAAACTTAACAAAGAATTTAACGATAAAGGCTTTATTTTCCTTCGGCACGGCAAGCCGGATGACCGGGTGCGCACATTGGGGGAGAGCTCCATGGCGAATGAATCCTGGCGGTATTTTCAGCGCGGGGAAAGGCCACAGCTCACTTTTCATTTTATGGTGGATAAAACCGCTCTGCCCGATAACTGGCGGCTGACGCCTTTACTCGAAGACAGAGCAATGCTGGAAGACCGTATCGATTGGGGCAGCTATTACCACCGCATGCTCACAGCACCCCAGGTGGAACAATTGTCCATTGAATCGGAACTCGTCGATGAAAGCAAAGCAGCGGTTGTGGAAGCATTCACCACTGACCGGCACACCTTTACTGAAGATCTCAAACCACTGGTGCTGCAGTACAGCCTGACAACTTTCCGTGGCGATGAAGGCAAGACCGTGATTGAAGTGTTTTACCGCGTGCCGTTAAAACAATTGCAGGATGAGGCCAACGGCAAGCAGCAATTGAAGCTTAATCAGGGCATATCTGTGCACGATCGTGCATGGCATGAGGTGACAAGGGATCTGCTTTATTCCGATATCACCATCCCTGAAAAACCGGTCGATCCCCGTATCATGGTGATCAATTCCTTCCGTTTTTCCCTCAAACCCGACAGTTTACATTTTGCCCTGCACGCAAAAGCTGAGCAAACACCACTGCTCGGCGCTTATAAATTTGATGAATTAATTCCTGACTATTCCAGCCCGGACTTACATATGAGTGACATCCACCTGGCCTACGCTGTGAATCCAGCACAAAATCCGAAATTTACCCGCAAGGATGTGGATATCATGGTGAATCCTTCCGGTTATTTCTCGCAAGAAAAACCGTTTTATACTTATTTTGAGGTTTACAATTTAAAATCAGACGGGCAGGAAAAAACACGTTTTGAGGTCACTTACCAGTTAAAACTGGTGAAATCAAAAAAATCACCCATAGCCAAACTCTTTTCCTTATTTGGTGTGGGAAAGAAGTCATCGATCGCTCTGACGAATTTGCGAGAGGGTGATGCAAGCGAAGCTGCGGAACATATCGCCCTCGATACAAAATCCCTGGACGCGGGACAATACACACTCACCATCAAAATCCGTGATCTGAACAGCAATAGGACTGTATCGAAAACGAAAAATTTAGTGCTCTATTAAAATTCTCCGTCGATGGCGAGAGATTAAAATTCACCCTGAATTTTGAAGAAGGATTGGATTTCGTCTTTCGAAATTCAATCCGAAATTGAACATTATGAATTATATTTTCAATACACGCCCCATGAACAAATTCGTCTGCGAGTGGTGATCTCGAATCACAAAAATAAATGGCCGGTTGATGATCATGAATTTTTCCACAGGCCCACCACCTGCTGAAGTCTCTCGCATTTCCACGATCGTAGCGGCTGCAGCTTCCGTTCCTGCCTCATCCACTTCAAGAAAACTCTGGTGTATGACCCGCGAAATATAAATGCCACCCCCGTCCAGCAATTTGCTGAAATCTGCTCCGCCGGAAAAAGCGATGCCCATGCCCAAATCGGTGAGAATTTTCGAAAGCTCTTCCTTATATTCCAGCTTGAATTTCGGCAGGCCAACATTGATGGAATCAAGGGTAAAAGCTTTGAGCCAGGACTGCCACTGATTTTGCGACATTTGTGAGATAATGGTTTCGACCGAGTTCGACACATTGGGTAGAAAAATCGTCATGGAGAAATGCCCGTTGCCGTAGGGCAGATCGATCGCCTGAAAGAGATCATTTTCGAGATAATTAAATTCACTCTTCTGCCACATCATTTTACAGGTGAGATACTGCCCATTGTTATCCGTGAAAAGATGATCGGCCGTGCGCTCTTCATCAAAAGCATAGGTCCAGGTACCGTTAAAATAAATGGCATTGATCAGGTACATCACCGCATCGGGCGGGATGTAATCGAGCATATCTTCGATTTTTCCATTGGTTTTGTCACTGATCCAGCCGTTGATGATTTCCAGTGTCTGTGGATCGGCGAAATTCAGTGAGCGGCATTCGGCATCGAAATAAGATTTATTGGTGTTATAAAAACTCTCAAGAAATGGCATGCCCTCGCGGGACCAAATGGAGTTCGCGATGTTAAACTCGACTTTCGCATCAAGTCCGGTCAGCAGATCGATTAAATCACGATAAGATTGGTTGATATCCTCGCTGGAAAGTGCTGCAAAACCGAGGGTATTTTCCATAGCGGTTTTGGTCTCGCCATTAGCGCCATTTAGCGTCATGCCAAGCGCTATGGAAATGCTCAGCGACGAAATAAAGAGATTTTCGTCACTCTCTGCTTCTGCCATTTTTTTGAAAATGGTAAGCCCGAAATCATTGCCTTTGCTCACCAGCACTTTTTCCGTAGCCGACAATTCACGGGCGTTTGTTGGATTATCATTATCCGGCGCAATGGATTGTTCATTACAAGCCACAGCACTGAGAAGTACCATGCCAAGCGTTGGAAACAGGGATTTTTTCATAATAGAATCCGTTCGTTTTTAAAACTGTCAGAGTTTGCTTTTTCAAATTCTCATAAGCGTACAGCAACTCATAGTTGGCGAATAAGTATGTAGTTCAGGCTTCAGCCTGATCCGTTTTTGGCAAGCTAAAGCTTGAACTACGTACTACTCGTATAAACCATATTTTATCTATCAATTGACATGCCAAAGAGATAAGCCCACCTATATGAAATTTTCCGACTGAAATGCGAAAGAGAATCCGCAATTCCTGATGGAATTCCCCTGAAAATTTGAAACCTGATTCAGAATTTTGTTAGAAAATTGCATCACAAAATGTGAATTACAGGCAATAAGCACTAATCAACAAACAATGCTCAATTTTCAAATTTGGATATTGAATATTGTGTGTTGATTATTGAAAATTGAATCATCCCCATAGCCCGGCCCTTTATGGGCTGATCCGCACCACGCGAAAAAGTGCGACGCACTTTATTCCTGAACTTCTTCGCAGCAACGAAAACTTATAGGTCCATCAAAAGCAAGTGCGTTGCACCTGGCATCACTCTTTCCTCTTCAAATTTTTGAACAGTCCCTTCAAAATTTGCAGCCAAATTGCTCTGCTTTTTACTCATTGACCATAAATTTGTGCAACAAGTCTTCAGGTCTAATTCTTGCTTTGGCCGAATTATCGATAACTCGATTTTATTTCAGGGTTCAATTTTTTACAGTTCGAAAACCTGGTTTTTATGCAAAAATTCTCACATCTCACCAAGGAGTTCCCAATGCAAAAAATACTTGCCATTTTTTTCATGGGAATAGCCGTTGCCTTTGGCCATTCTCTAGACAAAAACAGGTTCGATGTCCAAGCGCAGGTATCTGCGCCTGCAAAAAATGCCATACAGGTTCAAAGTTTTCAGCCGATGGTGAAAAATGCCATAACCGAAGCCCGTATGTTGCCAAGTGGTTTGTATTTTGTTCGTCTGGAGACAAAGACAAATGTGAGTACGATTCGAGTGTTGTTGGTGAAGTAACAACCAGGTGA
>JACKDF010000067.1 GCA_020633655.1 Deferribacteres bacterium | reverse complement strand
GATGGCAAGGCCGGAGTTAAAATACTGCTGAAGAAAGTCCTGATTTGGAGAGTGCATTGGTTCTGGTACATTTTTATTCTGTTCATGCCAATTATTCTTTATGGTAGCGCAGTCTGGTTCTCAACGCTGATTGGATTTCAACTTGATTCAGCACATCCTGAAGATGGTTTCAAGGCGTTTTTCTATCTGATTTTGCTTGCATTGCCATTCGGGCCAATGGGGGAAGAGTTAGGATGGCGCGGATATATGTTACCGAAGCTGCTGAAGAAAATGGATATCTGGCGTAGCAGTTTGCTGCTTGGCTTTGTTTGGACGCTTTGGCATCTCGCGTCATTTACTTTTCCCGGCGCTGCAATCCCATCCGTTTTTGAAGTCAATGTATGGACTATTTTTCTCTATTTCCTCTACATTTGCGCCGAAACATTGCTTCTGACATATGTTTATCTAAAAACGAAAGGCAGTGTTCTGATTGCGATTCTCTTCCATGCATCCTTGAACGCATGCTCCAACTTTCTGCTCACAATTTTCCCTGATATTGAACACAATTTACCACACCGAGAAATTATTTATATCGTGAATTTTCTCTTACTGGCTGTTGTCGCAGGAGTATTACTCTGCAGCAATCGCGGAGATACAAAACATAACTTTCAGAATAATGCATAAAAAACTCATTGGAGAATTTATGAGACGAGCACAAATCATTCTGATATTTTTTCTCACAATTATTTTCATTAGTCCTGTACTCGGTTTAGCACAACCGACAACCGGAACTTCGAATCTCGTACTCCTGGTACCCGATGCAGTTTGGGATGGAACACAGGATGTTCCGCAAAAAGGCTATGTCGTGCTGCTACAAGGAAAGCTGATTCAGGCTGTTGGTCCGGCCTCAGATATGAAACTACCACCCGATGCGAAACGAGTAGAACTCCAGGGCACGACACTTATACCCGGATTAATTGAAGGACACTCCCATCTTTTTCTTCATCCCTATAATGAGACTCTCTGGGACGATCAGGTGCTGAAGGAACCGCTTGGCTATCGCATGGTAGAAGCTGTGGCTCATGCCAAATCCACACTAATGGCAGGCATAACAACTGTGCGCGATCTCGGTACCGAAGGTGCAGAAGATTATGATGTGCAGCTACGTCGGGCTATCGACGATGGCATCGTGCCGGGGCCGCGAATTCTCACTTCGACCCGAGCCATAGTTGCCACCGGAAGCTATGCACCCCGTAGACCCATTTATGCCTTTGATCCCCCCCAGGGAGCTCAGGAAGCTTCGGGAGTGGAAAACATTATACAGGTAGTCCGCAGCCAGATTGGCCTTGGCGCCGATTGGATCAAAGTCTACGCGGATTATTCCTGGGGACCTGATCGCACACCCCGTCCGACATTCATGGAAAACGAACTTAAAGCACTGGTTGCTGCAACGACAGACGCCGGGCGATATGTTTCAGCGCATGCCATGACTCCGGAAGGCATACGCCGGGCAGTGGAAGCTGGCGCAGCAACAATCGAGCATGGTGATGGGGGCACACTGCAGGTATTTCGTTTAATGCATGAGCGTGGTGTAGCCTTGTGTCCAACCCTTGCAGCTGCAGAAGCCTATGCAGAATATTTCAATGGCTATGTAAAAGGAAAAATGCCCGAACCCGAAAAATTGCAGGCTAAATGGGCATCTTTCAAAGCGGCCTTGGATGCCGGTGTGCGAATTTGTTTTGGCGGTGACGTTGGTGTTTTTTCCCATGGAAAGAATGTACGTGAACTTGAGTTGATGGTAAAACACGGCATGACCCCATTGGAGGCTCTTCAATCTGCAACCAGTGGTAATGCGGAGATACTGCACCTGACAGACCGGGGTCGAATTGAACCTGGATTGCTTGCCGATCTGGTCGCGGTGACCGGTGATCCGACGCACGATATTGGCGTCATGTGGAACGTCGAAGCTGTTTGGAAAGATGGAAAGCGTGTGAAGTAAAGACAATCCCGGGATTCGGTGCAGAAATGAACTAAAATTGCCTTCATTTCTGCATTTATTTTAGCTATGCCTGTATCGAATTCACGATCAAGTTCGATGTTATTTTTTAATTTTGTAGCATGGACAAAATACGATTTAAGTTAAAAGTAGTGTGCCTTTCCAACTTATTTGTGAAACATATTATTCAACTGATATGTTGATCTCAATGCAAACAATCTGCTATGTAACCGAAATACAACACAATTTTAATCAAGAATTTTTGACAATTAGTGATTGGAGTGGAACGAAAGAATGAATTCGAAAATCGATCTCTATTTTGCCGAAGGCTGCGGACGCTGTTCCCTGTGGCGCACCCCCCAATGCAAAGTTCACAGCTGGCAGGAGGAAATGAAACTCCTGCGAGAAATTCTTCTCGATTGCGGACTTACGGAAGAACTGAAATGGAAGATGCCGTGTTACACTTTCAACAACAGCAATGTTGCCCTGATGAGCGCTTTTAAGGAGTATTGTGCCATCAGTTTTTTCAAAGGCGCTTTATTAAAAGATGAGCAAGGCCTTTTAGATAAACCCGGTGAAAATTCACAGGCAGTGCGTTTTTTTCGCGTTACGGAGGTGAATGGAATACATGCGCTGGAGTCAACTATAAAAGCGTATATTCATGAGGCCATCGAGCTGGAAAAAGCTGGATTGAAAGTTGAGTTCAAAAAAGAAACCGAGCCTATCCCGGAGGAATTTCAGAAAGTCCTGGAGGAAAATCCTGCTGTAAAGGAAGCATTTAACCGCCTGACACGGGGACGCCAAAGGGCGTATATTCTGCACTTCTCCCAACCAAAGCAATCGAAAACCAGGGAATCGCGCATTGAAAAAAGCATTCCGCTCATTCTTGAAGGAATTGGCTTATACGATAATTATAAGTGCTGAAGAAACAGCACCAAATCCCATAGCACTGCAACCTTCTGATCCCACGATTTGAACTATTGATACCAGAGGCAATATGGGGCACAGAATTCCCAACGAACAGCATGGACTTGGAGGTTTATCGGCGACGATGACAACAAGAGAGCCCGATGAAAAACTGAGTGGGGATGATGGAATGACGGCTGACAATTTTTATCGAAGGCGTAAGGTTTATTCTTAATATTACTTTGGCAAATTCGAGTTTTCTATAAAGGATAGGTAAGAGGAAAAACCCCCGTGTTTCAGTGTAACTCAAAATCAGGTGATAGTATGAAATCGATTAAAAGTATTGTTCAGCTTATCCTAACCGTAGTGATAGTTCTTTCTAACAAAATATGTGCGCAGGACCTGATGACAAATATTTATCAGCGACAAACTTTGAGCCTGAATGGCCAATGGCAGTACATCATCGATCCATATGAAACCGGGTTTTACAACTACCGCTTCAAGGAAAAGTCGGAAAACGATCGTGAGGCATATTGGAACAGGGATGTACCGCAGAACCGTTCGGAAAGGCTCGAACATGGCTATGACGACAAATACACATTGGCTGTGCCTGGCGATTGGAATTCGCAGGATCCGAAATTTTTATATTATGAGGGGACTGTATGGTATAAAAAATCCTTTGATTACAAAAAGCGCAAGGCCTCAAATAAGCTTTTTCTGTACTTTGGCGCGGTCAATTACCAGGCGGATGTCTACTTGAATGGCAAAAAATTGGGCACTCACAAAGGTGGATTTACACCATTTCAATTTGCGATTCCGGACTCGGCCTTACAAGAACAAGACAATTTTTTGGTGGTGAAGGTGGATAATAAACGGCACAAGGACGAAGTGCCGACTGTCAATACCGACTGGTGGAATTATGGCGGTATTACCAGAGATGTGCTGATCGTAGAAACCCCGAAGCTTTTTGTTGAGAACTATTTTATCCAACTGGAAAAGGGAAGTTCAGTATCA
>JACKDF010000066.1 GCA_020633655.1 Deferribacteres bacterium | reverse complement strand
AAATCCCGCAGTTTACAAAACCTTTGACCGATGCTGCGATATTCTCTCCATTGATACTTACCCGATCGTCAATGGCGATATTACCCATGTCGGTAAAAACATCGCCGATGCCTACGCATTTTCCGAGGGCGATCAACCGGTCTGGCACTGCGGGCAAATGTTTACCTGGCCGGGACAGCGGCGTCCCAATCCACAGGAACATCGATTTATGACATACATCGCGCTTATGAAAGGTGCTCGTGGCCTGCTTTGGTATACATATAAGGGGTATGGGCAGTATCTCCCTCAGGATGATCCGCTACTGTGGCAAGCTCAAAAATCACTTCTGCAGGAAATCAAAATGCTTTCGCCACTTTTCATGGCACCAGGATTTGGCGATGTAGTTATGCTCGAAAAAGAATCAAAAAATATGCAAACTGTTTTAAAACAAAGTTCATCCGGGACTTTTTTAATTGCAGCAAATCAGTCAAAATCTGAAGCATTCAAACCGGTTTTTATTGGACTTTCAACGAAATACATTCAGGCGGATGTTGTTGGTGAGAAACGAAAAGTGGCGATAGAGCAAGGGACTTTTTCGGATACGTTCAATCCATTGGATGTTCATGTTTATGAGTTGAAAACAAGATAAAATGGCTGTCATGCCGGTTTGCGCTTTTTGCAATGCCGGCATCCCGAAGATTTATACTAGGTTCGTGGAAATTCCAACACACTAAAAAAACGATTTGAATGACCTGGTTAGGATATGTCAGTTTGTATTTTATTTGACACTTGATTCATAGATCAGTGCAAGGAATCAATTCTGGTGAGTTAAAAATGTACTATGTCTATATGCTTACAAATCAAAATAATACAGTATTATACACAGGCATGACAAATGACATTCTAACGCGAATTCACGAGCACAAATTGGGGAACCATAAAGGATTTTCAAAAAAATATAATTGTACAAAATTAGTCTGGTTTAGTCGATTCTCAACAGCTATTGATGCGATTGCATTTGAAAAGAAACTGAAGAAATGGAAGAGAGAATATAAAGAAAATCTGATTGATGAATTGAATGCTGATTGGAAAGATCTGGCTGAAAATATTTTGCTAAATGTCAGGTGACTTTAATTTTCAAAGAATTGCATGGTAAAAATTGCTTGAATGCTGTATGTGGCTGTTTAATGTGCATCGTGATAATTCTGTGGGATTCCGGTATTCTGCTGGAAAGCGCAGAAACCGGAATGACTGCAGTGATATATTATTTTTAAAATCAATAAAAACAGATAAATCACAATGTGAAAGAAAAATCAAATGAAACTTCAAAAAGTACTTCCGTTTTTGTTTATCGTTTATTTGACTTCCGTCGGTTTTGCTTTTTCACAGTCCACTCTTCCAGTTTATAAAAATGAGAAAGCGCAAGTGGAGGACAGGGTACAGGACCTGCTCAAGCGAATGACGCTGGAAGAAAAAATAGCCATTCTAAGTGGCGCCGAAAGCCCGGAGGCGAACAATAACCAGGAAGCGACGGCTACAAAAATTTTACGTGCATCTAATTTTCTTTCGAAAACGAAAAAGAATGTGCGATTGGGTTTGCCACAACTCGTTATGACGGATGGACCGTTGGGGCCAAATGGAAAAGGTGGTGCGACAAGTTACGGTTCAGCGATTAATATGGCCGCTACTTTCGATGAACAATTCATAGAAACAGTTTCACAAAATATTGGTGCTGAAACCCGTGATCTCGGGTACAACATGATTTTAGCTCCGTGCGTAAATATCGCCCGGGCACCACACAACGGCCGGACCTTTGAAGCTTATGGGGAAGATCCATATTTGATGTCCCGTATGGGGGTCGCTTTTGTAAAAGGTGTACAAAGCCAGCGTGTGTCGACCTGCACCAAGCATTACATCGCCAATAACCAGGAATGGAATCGCATGAGCGTTGATGTGGATTTGAGCGAGAGGGCTCTGCGCGAAATTTATCTGCCAGCGTACAAGGCTATCGTGCAGGAAGCCGATGGTTGGACGATTATGTCGGCGTATAACCAGACGTTGGGCCATTATAACGGTGAAAACAGTTACCTGCTGAACGATGTTTTGAAAAAAGAAGTCGGATTTACCGGTGCAGTAGTCTCCGATTGGGGGGGCACGCACAGCACGGTCAAAGCCGCTCTCAGTGGCCTCGATCTGGAAATGCCCACAGGGCGCTTTTTTTCGGATGATTTGCTGCAGGCAGTGAAGGACGGACAAGTCCCACAAACAGTGATTGATGACAAAGCAAGTCGAATTTTACGAGTCATGTTCAAGGCCGGTTTGTTCGATGAGTCTGTTGCCGATTATGGTGGTCAGGCGAACACGAAGCAGCGACGTGATTTGGCCTTAAAAATGGCACAAAAAAGCATCGTCCTGCTGAAAAACGACAATGGATTTTTACCTCTGAAAATGGAAAATTACAAGAAAATTGCTGTTATTGGTCCAAATGGCAATGTCGCGCAGCAGCATGGCGGCGGCAGTGGTGGCAATGGCGGTCACTATGGCATTTCGCCCTTGGAGGGTATGAAAAACAAGTATGGTGAATGCGCAGACATACATTTTGAACGCGGAATCGCTATCGCAAAATCTGAATTGCCGGTTATTCCTGCTTCTGCGTTGTTCCTGCCTGACGAACATGGCGGTGGTCACGGCGTTTGGGCGGAATATTTCAATAACCGTGATCTCGAAGGACAACCAGATTTAACGCGTGTCGAAGAACAGATAAACTTTGATTGGGGATATGGTGCATTCCGCAATCCCGACGAGCCGGGTTCGCCTGATCCGGCCATCATCGAGACGGACACATGGTCGGCACGTTGGACCGGCAAATTGCTTTCCCCTGGTACTGGCCTGTACGATATTGGCTTGCAGGCAGACAACGGAGTACGCTTATATCTCGATGGTAAACTCGTCATTGATGCGTGGACGGACCAGGCGCCCGGCCGATATAAAATAGCACAAGTGGAATTCGAAGAAAACCGTAAATACGATTTGCGAGTGGAATTTTATGAAAACTGGGGTAGCTGCCGCTGTATATTTGGTATGGAAAAATACAAAGCCGGGCAATCATCCGCGAAAGCAGTTGCGCTTGCAAACGAATCCGATCTTGTGCTATTATGCATGGGGTTAAATCCGGATATGGAGGGAGAAGCAAAAGATCGTGATCGTTTGAATTTACCTCAATCCCAGATTGATCTCATCAAATCGGTTACCGCCGTGAATAAGAACACTTTAGTCGTTCTTTACGGCGCAACACCCATCATGATGAGCGAGTGGCTCGATGATGTACCAGCAGTTGTTGATGCATTGTATCCGGGACAGGAAGGCGGGAATGCACTGGCTGATATTCTGTTTGGTGAAATCTCGCCTTCGGGTAAGCTGCCTTTAACCTTTCCGAAAAAGTGGGAAGATACACCCGTCGCGAAAAACTATCCCGGGGATCGGGATCATGCAGACTATTCAGAAGGTATCTTCGTGGGGTATCGTCATTTCGATAAGAAAAATATCGAGCCCCTTTTTCCTTTTGGTTACGGGCTGAGCTACACAACCTTTGCTTATTCCGATTTGAAATTATCTACAAAAAAACTGAAAGAAAATGAAATTCTTGAAGTGACCTGCACCATTACCAATACCGGTAAAATGGATGCGGATGAATCCATCCAATTGTACATTCATGACAAAAAAGCCAGTGTGGCGAGGGAAGTGAAGGCGCTGAAAGCTTTTGCACGGGTGAGTTTGAAAGCTGGTGAAAGTGCGCCGGTGTCTTTTAAAATCGATAAACCCGCCTTGTCGTTTTATGATGAAAAGGCAAAAAAATGGATTGCAGAACCCGGCGAATTTGATGTGCTGCTTGGTGCTTCTTCTCGGGATATTCGGTTGACGGCGTCCTTTGAATTGCGTTAACTAGATACTTATGTGTGCTTATTGCGCAACAAC
>JACKDF010000065.1 GCA_020633655.1 Deferribacteres bacterium | reverse complement strand
TAGTAAGACTTGCAACAGCTTCAGAGAGTTCATTTTGTACAGAATTCGCGCATGAATAGATCAATGAACTCATGAGTATGCCCATTGCAAGGCGGACTACGAAAGGGAGTCGAAATACCATAGGCTTCCTCTCATTGCTAATGGACAGCAGGAAAATCCTGCATTGAAATATGTATCAAATTAACGTAAGATGCGTGGCATGTTTATCGAAATTTCTTCATGCTGTCAGCTTATTTGTTCATTACGAAAAACGGGCACTTTTCTGGAACAAACTAATTGGAAGGAATTCAAGAAGATAGCACGCCCGAAAAAATAATATAAAAATGAGATAATTGCAATTAAATTTTAAAAAATGATTAATATTTCTACTCCGGCATTGTTTGCAGTAATTTTGCAAGCTCAAGATATACGATTTCCGCCGTTTCAGGCCCCATTGAATTACTCTCGCCGTATGGTGAATTTTTCGCATTATAAAGATATGGTGGTTCGGTGTCCCACTCACTCTTTGGGATGATATAACCAACTTCGTCATTTGCTAAGCCAATAATAAATTTGAATTCACCCTGCATTAATTCGCGAACCGATGGATTCCCACTGACTGGTATCTGATAATCCTGGCCCACAGGAGCTTCGATTCCTCCATTAATTATTTCAGGGTAAATTTCACCAGGAACACAGGTAAACATCGCAGGTCCAAAGCGAAAAACCGCAACTTCGGAGCGTACTTTCATCCAACTCGTCATCGATCTCCGAATAACACCTAACGCAGCCCCAAGTCGAAACAATGGATTTGCCAATGGGATTTCGATAGTTTTAACGCGTAAATCGATTCCATGCATTTCGACGAGTTCCACGTCAGAAGCTGCCAATGCTTGCATACCAAGGAGAGCGAGTTGTTGCCCCTGTGCACGAATTTTATCAAAGGAAGGCGTAGTATACGAAGTATCAACAAATGGATCCGCAACGGGAATTCCGGGACGAGTCGTCATTAAGCCACCGATGGCGCCATTGAGATACACCGCGATTCCGCCAAGGCCTTCCCTAACTTTTTTGCCCTCTTGAAAGACACCTTTCTCGAAACACTCCCGGACATAATGTGGAAAGTCCGAACTCAACATAAGATTTTTTGACCACAATGTCTCCGGATGATTGGCCCATGCGATCAATGTACCAAGTGTCGTATCGGCTTCCGCGTCAAAAGCTTGCATAATACGAAGTCCAGGATCAAATACATGCGGCTTGCGTGTATCTTCCAGCATCGAAAGTGCACCCGATAAATCCTTTGCCATTCGTATTTTTGCAGGACGTAAATGAGAACATGCCGCAATAACAGAATGAACCGCTTGTGCTTTTACATAAGCAGCATATTCCGGATCAATTCCGCTCGAGAAATAACTGTCTCCCCACAGACCGAGCATATCCACTGCTTCGTGTGTGTGCGTACTTGCAATTATTGCGTAATCGATACCGCAATCCGCAGGTAGAGCTGCACGAACATCAATGACTTCGTCGTTCATAAAACCAATAAGGTCAAGAATAACGACCGCAAGTCGTGTGTTTCCGTCATCGACGACCACCGTGCGCGCCCACTGATCATCATGAACTCCGTTGGCTGCTCGTTTATTACCAAATCCGGCTATCCAACGTGCGTCAAACTTTCCGTTGCCATTGCCATCGGTAAATGTTTCACCTTTATCCGGTTCATAGCGGGCATTCTTATTCACATCTTCCCAGCAATCCGGCACTTCAGGTGTGATCGGTTCAGCAGCAAATCCCATTTGAAGTTTCACAGGTTGATTTCGTGCATCAATCGAAATATTTAAATCATACCCCGGATGGCGATCATGTGTATACCGCCAGGCATTTATGAAAAATACGAAAAAAACGGCCACTATAACGGAAGCAAGAAAAATCAGAATTTTTTTGAGCATCGTGGATTTACCTGGAAAATATTATCTTTTTTCTTTTTTATGCCTGGTTTCTGAGCGTGTTATTTTATTTAGAAACCAGCTGACGATGGAAACAAGAATAGCACCCCATATCGCTGTCATCAATGAATCGACATAAACTCCTTCAACCAGGGCACCGACAAAATAGAAAAGCAATCCGTTTACAATAAATATAAAAAAACCAAACGTGACCAAAGTTAAGGGTAACGTTAACAAAATTAACACCGGGCGAATGAGAAGATTTAATATCCCCAAAACGAGACTGGCAACGACCAATGATTCAATGGAAGTATAATGAATGCCATCAACGAGGTGGGCTACAACGAGAATAGCCAGTGTCATAATTGCCCAATTGAGAATAAATTTCTTCATTGAGATTTCCTCATATAATGAAATAATCAAATCAACGGAGGCCGGAGCAAAGAAGTGGAAGGAATATAGGAGAAATAGATGAATTTACAAAGAAAAACCCCGACGTCGCCACGCCGAGGTTTTCTATCTGCTGAAGCATCAGGTTAAAGCTTGAAAATCGGTTCCAGATGCCGGATTGTGCACGGATGTCCTCCGTTCTGGTATTCACAATCGTTCCAATAAAAACATTTCAGGGAACAAATGGGGGCTTTTTCTGCGAGTTTAAGATCAGGATAAATATTCTTTTCCTGCTCAAGCACTTTTTGCATTTTGCGTTTCTGCCACAAACTTGAAAACATCGATTTTCCCAAAAGCTTGGATTGCACAAGTTTCGCCATGTCCCGGGATGCTTTTGATTTGGAATCACGCAACAGAAATGGTTTCAACTCACGAACTGAATCGCGTACGTTCTCATCAAAGCTGATATAACCGAGATATTCGACATCGATACCGAGTAAGTCAGCGGCTGCGGACTGGATTGCAACACCTTCCCGTGTGTCTTCAGGGTTGATGAGCATGTTCACAACCAATTTCGGGCGAAATGACTCGAGAACTTGCTGGAAAAAATCCCCCGCACGTTCATCAATTTTTCGGACTTCTTCCAACACTGTTGGCATGGGCATTTTCATACGACCCGGACGTGTTACTTCATCCCGTTCCAACAAATCGATGACCTGCTTGTTTCCATGGAATGCGCGTTTCAATTTACGCATCAGGCAAATTTTAATAAAATTGAAGCATTCCTGTACTGAAGTCGGATCTGGATTCGTCACAACAATACCTTCATCTGCGGCGAGGAAGAAATCAATTACGTTATAGGATGAACCAGCGCCAAGATCGAGTAAGATATACTCTGCTTCCACACTGCGCAGTTCGCGAATAAAACGCAATTTCTGTGAATATTTCGGATTTGCCAGGCCAAGTGTGCCGCAGGCGCCACTGATCAATCGCAACTTTTCAATCGGCGTTTCCAGTGCGATATCGTTGAGACTTTCCCTGTTTAATGTATAAAAATCAAAAAAGGTGTATTCCGGTTCAAGAATGCCCATCATCGTGTGCAAATTGGCCCCACCAAGATCAGCGTCCACAAGAACAACTTCACGATCCAAACTTGCCAATGCGATGCCTAACGCACTGGAAAAAACAGATTTGCCAACACCACCTTTGCCACCTCCAATGGCGATAACCTTGTTTTCACTCAACTCATGCGGAAGATCATCGGAAAAAATGGAACGCAGTTCCTTTAACTGTTCCGCATGAACCCACTCGGAATTATCATGGTGCCAAACATAGTCTGCTGTGTTAAACTTCCCTTTTCGCGCCAATCCGCGCAGTTCATGGCGAGAAAATGGCCCGTATTGCTTATCATCAACCCTGATGAAATGCGTATTCATAGACAATCCTAAAATCTGTTCGGAAATGTACCTGGTTTTTGTTTGATTACTTACAACCAATGAGAGTAAGCAGTGAAGGGTTTTGTTTACTGCTCATTTTCATTTAATTTACCGGCGGAAGTCCAGTTTTGCAGAGAAATGAATCGAATACTCTGTAAAGTATAATTATTGACCGATCAATTAAATTAACGCATCCAACAATTACTTATTCAGTCGAACCATAGCAGTAAAGGAAATAAAAATGCCACAACGAGTTGCAGTTCTCGGCGCAAGTCCGAAAAGAGACCGTTACTCCAATCAAGCCATTCGCCTCTTAGGAGATTACGGTCATGAAGTTATTCCGGTCAATCCACGCGAGCAAGAAATTGAAGGTTTACCCGTTGTACCGGATATATCACAAATCGAAGGTCGTATTGACAGTTTAACCGTTTATCTAAATCCGCAAATTTCTTCAAAAATGGCGCAGGATATCGTCACTCTCAATCCCGGAAGAGTCATATTAAATCCAGGTGCAGAATCTCCGGATTTAGAAAAAGCTTTAAATGAAAACGGTATTGAATTTCTTCATGCATGCACGCTTGTGATGTTGCGGACAGATCAATTTGATAACTAATCT
>JACKDF010000064.1 GCA_020633655.1 Deferribacteres bacterium | reverse complement strand
TTTTTGAGCTGAACATTTGTAAAAAGCCATATTACAAAGCGAATTGATCATAATTTCGGATTCAAAATTTGTCGAATTATTGGATTTTGAAACACAGAGAAGCCATTAAAAACGGTGCTTTCGTAAACTATCAGAATTTTTCAATAATGCAAATTCGATCCTTTCATCCTAAAATAATTCGGGGATTTTTTTGATAACATAAATCACTGGTGGGTGCATTTTTTGCGAAAGGAGTGAGGATGATTCGGAATGAGAAATAGTGGAACAAGGTATTTTTCTATATTTTTATACTTGAAAAAATATTTGGAATGTGGGAAGGTGAGAAAAATTAAAAATCAAACTAGCGGGAACGTGTGGGAATCGAACCCACCTGCCCGGGCAGAACCAGGACACAACGGTTTTGAAGACCGCGGCCACCACCAGGTGTGCATGCGCTCCCGAAGAAGTCTGAATAAACAAAAGTTTGTTTTAAGAGGCAAGGTAAAATAGAAGAAAAGCCTGCCTTTACAGGGATTTCTGCTTGACTCAATCACGGGGCATTTTTTCAATCACTTTTTATTTCTGTGCTGTTTTTCAGTTTATTTTACCCCGTTTTTTTCCGATGACGTTTAAAGAAGCGTGAAACCTTTTTGAACGTTCAATTTACCGGCGGTTTCAGGATTACCCTCGTCCGCAATTTTAGATAGGATTATGCACAACGAAACAACGGATTATATTCCGGATAACGATACAGATTTGATCGATGCGCTGGTGGAAGTTACGAAAGATTTTCCAGCGCCACCCCTCGTTCTGACCAGAATTCTCGAACTCACCAGCCAGCCGGATGTATCGATTGAAAAAATTGAGCAGGTCATTTCGAGTGATGCGGGTACGGCGGCGAAAATTTTGCGCCTCTCGAATTCTGCCTTTTATGGCAGATCACGGAACATTGCCAGCATTAAAGATGCGATTATGCTGCTTGGTATTCATACGGTTCGCAGTTTGGTCGTGGCTTCCGGAACTTATGGTTTGTACAACGGATCCGGCGCATTGGGTAGTCTGAAACAGCGAATGTGGGAACACAGCCTCGCAACGGCTGTATTGTGCAAAATGCTTGCACGGCATTACGGAATATTCCAGCCGGAAGAAGCCTTCCTTGCGGGGCTGCTGCATGACGTTGGCAAATTGGTGCTGCTGCAGCGCTTTCCTGATAAATATCTGGAAATAATACAACCAATCGATCGGGATGCTATGAGCGCTTTGGCTTTGGAAATGGAAATTTTTCAATTTAATCACCAGCAGGTTGGCTCTGCTCTGGTGGATGACTGGCTTTTGCCGGAAAACCTTGTTATTGCCATTGGTCAGCACCACAATTTCAAGGATGCGGACTCGCTTCCCGGTTTAACAGCAATTGCAGATGCGATTGTGGCATCCAAAGGCTACAATATTCTTGCATCCGATCCTGAACTTGGGAATGTTGTTGAGGAATTTGATCTTGCAGAATTGGTGCAACAGTTTGAAGAAGAATACAGGGAGCAAAGCCAGCTTTTTGTTCAGTAATTTTTGCGAATTTGTAAGTGGAGTTATACATGGACGTGAAATTAAAAATTAAAGCAATGGTGGAAACAACCCAGGATCTGCCGACAATGCCACGGATCTGGTTGAAAATTCGTGAAATGACGCAGCAATCGCATGTGTCCGCTGCAGATATTGCGAAGGAAATTTTGAAAGATCAGGGAATGACGACCCGTTTGCTAAAAGCCGCAAATTCATCGCATTACATCAGCTACCGAAAAAATATCACCACAGTGTCTGATGCCATTGTCGTTCTTGGCTTTAGTGAAGTACGAAATGTGGTGATCGGATATGCAATCCATAAGATTGCAGAACAGATGAACAACAACAAGGATTTCAATTTCAATCAATTCTGGCTGCATAGCCTTTCGACGGGTGTTGCTGCGCGGCTGATTGCTGAAAATGTGCAATATGCCAGCGGAGAGGAAGCTTTTGTCGCCGGCTTGCTGCACGATATTGGGAAGCTGGTTATCGGCCAATTGATGCTCAAAGAATACCAACAGGTTCAGGGACGGATTGCCGACGGATTAAGCGATCTTGAAGCTGAAAATGAAGTGTTGCACCTCGATCACCAGGTGATCGGGCGCTGGGTAGCGGAACGCTGGTATTTTCCAGAATTACTGTTGCATGTGATATCACAACATCACCGGGCTGAACTCGAAGATCGCGAGAAAAGCCGGTATCGTCTCGTCGATATTATTGCTGTTGCCGATACCATGGCCCATGTTATTTTTGCGGAGAATAAAGCAGAATTGATGAAGATCGTCTTCGAAAACCAGGAAAAAGCATTCTACCTTCTGGGACTATCAAAGGATCGTTGGTTAGCTATCGTAAAAGACCTGCGAGACCACGTGCGAAAAGAAGTTGAAAACTTTGGTCCCATCGAAGTCAAAATGGAAGAACTGCGGGAAGTGGAAATGTAAGTGGTCAGGATTTACGGTGTGTGTATTTGATACGAACAGGTCAAGTAAAAGCGAAATCAGGTAATGGATATTAAATTAAAAATTAAAACAATGGTTGAGACGACACGTGATATTCCTGCAATGCCGCAGATTTGGATAAAAATTCGCGAAATGACGCAACACCTCAATATTTCCGCTACCATGATAGCCAATGAAATCCTGAAAGATCAGGGGATGACTTCACGAATACTCAAAGCTGCAAATTCAGCGACCTATGCGGGATACAATCAAAAAATCGCGACAGTAACCAATGCTATTGTCCTGCTCGGATTTAACGAAGTGCGAAATATTATCGTTGGGCTCGCCGTTTTCAATATGCTCGAAAAACTTAAAAGCAATAAACGTTTTAATTTCAAAGAATTCTGGTTGCACAGTCTTGCAACTGGAGTTGCCGCCAGGATGCTGGCTGAGCATGTTCAGTACAAAAATATTGAGGAGGCTTTTGTTGCCGGTTTGCTGCATGATGTTGGGAAGCTCGTTGTCAGTCAGCTCATGCCAAAAGAATATGATGAAGTCATGCTTCGAATTGAGAATGGGATGGATGATCTTTCCGCGGAGAACGAAGTTTTTCATGCTGATCATCAAGTGATCGGCCAGTGGCTTGCGGAGCGCTGGCACCTGCCCGATGTGCTTATTCGAGCGTGTTCTTTGCATCATCGCGACGGAATGGAAAAACGGCAAAAAAGCCGTTTTCGCATCGTCGATATCGTGAGTATTGCCAATGATATGGCGCATCTTATTTTCTCCAGTGATAAAAGTGATCGTAACCAGAACGCACACCAGTGCCAAACCAAGGCGCTTTCCCTGCTGACCATTTCGAAGGATAACTGGTCACGTATCGTTCGAAATCTCGCTGAAAATGTCCGCAAAGAGATCGATGAGTACAATCTCTCAGAGTCGGACTTTGAAAGTCTGCTAACGACTTTTGAAGATGATGATCAGGAGACACATCAAACAGAGAAGCTTTATCAGGAGATGAACCATGAGTTGAATGAGCGGGTGCAGGAATTGAGTGTATTGAATGATTTTTCTGCTGCGTTGCTCGCTGTTGAGACATTGGAACAAGTGCAAAATTTACTTTTGGAAAGTATTTACAAGGGGATTGCATTTAATCGAGTTCTCTTTTTCACTCCGGAGAAAAAGGGATTTTTGGTGGTTTCAGCAGGTTTTGGTGCGGATGTGAGCAAATTAATTGGCAATACGTCGCTCGAAATCGAGAAAAAAGGTGTGATTGTAAACTGTTTTTTCGAGCAAAAAGTAACCAATGTCTTAAATGCAGCCTCCCATTTATTCTCGGAAGTGATTGCGCAGCAAGAGTTAAATATCCTGCGGTGCGCCAGTTTTGCATGTGTGCCGCTAACGGCGAATGAGAAGACTCTCGGTGTCATCGTCGTTGATAACCACATCTCTTCAGATCCGGTTCCCGATCAGCGATTGAGTGCTGTTGTCACGTTCTGCAATCAGGCTAGTTTAGTATTAAAAAGACTGGTAAAAAGTTCATAAGGTATTATAATTCTATCCGCTTGTCTCAGGAATTCAAATCTTCCAATCTGAAAAATATCTTTTCGTTTATCTGCAAAAGAAGTACATTTTGCTTTAAAATCTGCTCACAGTTGCAAGGTGAAGGAATTGCATATTATCCAGGAAAATTCATGGAAAAATTGAAAATAAAAGATCAGTCCCTGGCAGGTCTCGAAGAGTACATCAGCTCACTGGGAGAAAAGAAGTACCGGGCAAAGCAAATCTATGAATGGATTTATGTCCACAATATCGCAGATTTCTCCGCGATGAAAAATATCCCAAAGGGATTAGGGCAAAAACTTGAAGAAAGCTTCGTCCTGCACGCATTAGAGCATGTAACAACCAGGAGTGCACCCGATCATGAAACGATGAAATTTTTATTCCGCCTTGCAGATGGACACCTCATCGAGACAGTACTCATGTTTTCTGATCACGGTCGCACCATCTGTGTTTCAACGCAGGTCGGTTGTCCAATCGATTGTCAATTCTGTGCCACTGGTTTAATGGGTTTGAAGCGAAATTTGACGCCGGGTGAAATACTCGACCAGGTGCTGATGGTAGAACGGTTGAGTGGCG
>JACKDF010000063.1 GCA_020633655.1 Deferribacteres bacterium | reverse complement strand
ACCCCTGATCATCGAAAAAATGCTTCGCTTTTTCGATGATCTGTCCCCTCCCAGGAGTGGATTTTAAAAGACAAATTTTAACACATTCAAAAAATGCATATATACTTCTTTTTTAACCTAGCCCCAAGATGCCTATGCCCATATTTTTAACAAAAAGTCAATCACGTTTTGTGACATAATTCGATATATATCATCATCTTGATACCCCCGGCTCTTCAGTTGATCCGTAAATTTTTGTAAATCAGCGATTGTATCTAAATCAGCCGGACATTGCTCTTTGCCGAAGGCACCATCGAGATCAGAACCGATGCCAACATGATTCGCATTGCCCATGAGTTGACAGATGTGATCTATATGATCCACCGCTGTCTGCAGCGTTACGTTTTCCGATTCCGGTGTCGAAACACCGCGCTGCCAGCCTGGAACCAACATCCAGGCATCCAATGCAATGCCGATCACGCCATCCCGTTCAACAATACGTTTAATTTGTTCATCAGTGAGTTGTCGGTTGTGGGGGACAAGGCTTCGGCAATTGTGATGGCTCGCCCAAACAGGACCGCCAAACAGATCCATCGCTTCAGAAAAGCTTTCATCACACAGGTGAGTCACATCGAGGATTATATTCAGCTGCTCCATTTCCTCGAGCAATTGACGTCCCTTCGCTCCAAGACCGCCCTCCGCGTTTGTTCCCTGCGCGTAAACACCGGGCCCATAATGGGCAGGACCAATGGCACGTAAACCTTGCCTGTATGCCTTTTCCAGATAGGATATCGATAGAATGGAATCTGCGCCTTCAAGACTCAGAATATAGCCAATCGGTTTTGTTTCATCCGATGAATCCCACGACGACAGTTGTGCTTCCAGAGACGCCTTGTCGGTTATTTGCGTTAAGAATCCGGCATTTTCCATTGTTCTATACCAGGCGAGCTGCCCCTGCGTTTGTGCCCAGGCTTGTTCCTGAGAATTCCAGCCAGGAATCCGGCTGCCTTGTTTTACGTAACGGGCAATCTGAGTCGCTACTACGATTCCGACGTTACCCTGGCGCAACGCTGGAAAGGAAACGGTATTCTGGGCTCGATCCGGCTTATCATGCAAACCCATTTCAGACCGGCGAATGTCTGCAACAGGCCATCTTAAATCGCGATTCCACTCCATGGCGTTCATGGAAAGATCAAGATGGGTATCCAATATGAGAGGTTTATCCATTTAATTCAAAAATTGCTTCGATTTCAACAGCAATATTGCCGGGTAGTGTCATCCCCACAGCACTGCGGGCTCCCTTGCCACGATCTTCACCCAAAACATCCACCATTAACTGGCTATATCCATTAATCACCTGCGGATGCTGTTCAAAATCAGGCAGACAATTCACCATGCCAAGGGTTTTAATGAGACGTCCAATTTTATTAAGATCACCCAATTCTTTTTTAAGTGTGGCCAGCATTGTTAACGCCGTTTGTTTGGCCGCATGCTGTCCTTCTTCAAGGGTCAGATCAACACCGACTTTTCCTTTTATGGAAGTACCATCTTCACATACTGGTGCCTGTCCGGAGACAAAGATAAGATTACCTGTGATGACAACAGGTTTGTAGATGCCGCCTGAGGGCGGAGCAGGAGGTAAAACTAATCCCAGTTCTAGTATTTTTTCTTCGATAGCCATTTGTATCCTTTTCTATTCTTGTTTTATGAGCTTCCAAATAAAATTAATGATTTACCTTTTACACTGATTTGAAAAGGTTATGTCCGATGTTTGTCGTCATTCCGGTCGCCCGTTTTTGGCGTACCGGAATCCCCACGAGCCTACTGTGAACTGGGGGATGCCGGGATTCGAGAAAAAGCATCGAACCCGGCATGACTGTTAGATTTTAATTATGGACAATAACTTTAGCAAAATGTTATAAATCAATCATCCACAGCTTGTCCCGCCAACAAACGGAACATCCAACCGGTGTCGTCCGAGAGAGGGCCTTGGGTCTGCTTCATTAATATACCAATGATTTTTTCTTTAGGATCTGCAAAGTATTGTGTATTGAAGTAACCGCCCCAATCGAATGTGCCAACGCTGCCCTGTCCGCCCAAATCCTGACCTTTTTGATTTAGAACGCCAAATGCCAACCCATAATATTTACCTGCACTTCCGCCCCACAGGTCGCCAGTCTGGTTGCCCATCATGGTCTGTATTGTTGTACGGCTGAGAAGTCGTATACCATTCAACTCACCACCATTGAGGTACATTTGTAGAAACGTCGCATAATCTTTTGCTGTGCTGCACAGGCCGGCGCCGCCGGAAAAAAACCGTTTGGCACCTTTGATGGGGTAATCGGGATCATAAAATGTTACAGGATAACGAACCCATTTACCGTCTTCTGACTTTTGTTGAACTTTGACTAATCGATTGGCTTTATCTTCCGGCAAGTAAAACCCAGTATCTTTCATACCCAGCGGATCGAAAAGGCGTTTTTTCAAAAAGACATCAAACGGCATGCCGGACATCACTTCTATAAAATAACCGAGTACGTCAAGTCCTTCACTATAGGTGAATTTTTCTCCAGGATTGTGATGCAAGGGCAATTTTGCGAGTCTTTTAACACTCTCTTCAATAGTTATATCTTCAGTAGTAAATAGATCTGTTATTCCTGCTTTTTGATAAATCATTTTGAATCGTTCGTCTCCATCAATCACACCATAGCCAATTCCTGAGGTGTGGGTAATGAGGTGCCTGATGGTTATCTCCCCATTCGCTGCTACGGTTGTGTAGCTTGTGTCACTGTATTTAAATCTTTCCAGGACTTGCGGATTCTTGAATTCAGGAATATACTTCGAAATGGGGTCATCAAGTTTGAATTTCCCTTCTTCCCAAAGCATCATCACCGCGGTTGAGGTTATGGCCTTGCTTTGCGATGCAATTCGAAATATATCATCCGTTTTTAAAGGGCGACCATTTTGGTTGTCGGCCATGCCAAATGCCTTCCAGTAAACGATTTTTCCACGACGTGCTACCAAAGCGACAACACCGGGGATAGCGCTTTCTGCAACAGCTTTTTCACACATGGCATCTATCCTCGCCAAACGTTCCGCTGACATGCCTACGCTTTTTGGGGAAGCCTCACTGAGGGGTGGTGAGTTTTTAATCGATTTTGTCTGGGAGTGTGCTGTAAAGCTAAGAGCAAGTAAAAATAGAATGAAAAACGATTTCATCATTTTGTGTTCATTTGTTGGTAATTTCATTTAAATCTCCTAATTATTGCAAGTTAGCGATAAGCGCTTTGTCTTTAGTACTACTTCTGTAAATTTCATACGGATGTCATTTCGATGACCAAACTTTTCCATCCCGGCGAATGAAATAAGTTGTTTCTCCGTCTTTAATTGACGCTTCCCAACCTGATAATGTCAGTGCACTTTCTGCTGGCCAGGGGACACCATCAACAGGACATTGCTGCAAGCCCAGTTCTTTGAGGGAGGTTGTGAAGCGTTTATTTTTTACATAATAATTGCCTTGCTGGTAATAAATCTGTCGCAGCGCCCATTTGATGCGATCAGCGTTGTTGTCTTGAAATTCGACTCTCCCCTGCCCTGCAACGGTGTTTGTAAATTGCACGAGCCCCCATCGTTCGGGCATATGCATGTAAATAATACCCGGCGGCGACCAGACCCAGTTGTTTTCCTTGTCCTCGGTTTTAACATATTGATTATCGATAATTTCCGTATTCCATTGCACTCTGGAAAAATCCACTTTCCACTGCTCGCCTTCGCGGGGCAAGGAATACGGAGCGCATTCTTCCAGCGCTTTCCAGGGGATGGCGATTTCGACACTCCAACCACCATCTTTATCGGTGGGATCGTTGAGGGTGCCGTCGATGTACACTTTGGTAATGAGGCCAGGGATATCCCAGGAATCGATAGCTACTTTTGCAGCATCATGGTAGGGTTTTAGTAATAAAAGATCCCATTCAGTTGCAAAAGCATTCACTTCCAGTTCGTAATAATTGTGGGTATCTCCCTCCGGATCGAGGAAAATCTCGAAGTCGTTATCTTTAAATATGACCGCATCTCGTTGGGTAAGTTTGGCCCAGACATGAGGTTCTTCCAAGTGCGCGCCAAAATAAAAGTATGTGCTGTCCCAAAGCATTTTGACTTTGGTATCAAAAATTGGTTTGGGTTTTAAATTGCCTTCAATATCAACAAAAGAATCCGTCCAGTCTGCATTTATCCATTGAGGGTCATCCAGTTTGCCATCCAGTTGGAGCGGAGTCTGGATTTTATAGCAAACATAGTGTTTGGGGGCATATTTAATTTTCTGAGCAGGAAATGCTCCTCCCCAAAATCCTTGTGCAAAAGTATCAGTTACTTGTCCGAAATTTAAAGCGAAAAAAAATATAAGAATGTGCGGGTTAGTGCGAACGTGCATCACCTCCTCCAATTTATCCGATAATTCGAACCACCGAGATTTAAGCGCAAAAGTCGACGATCATTTTCTAAGGTCATTTTTTCCCTAACTATCAGTAAATGCAAATCATAATCGACATTTTGCTTAAACATACAGAGTATGAAATTCAATGTTTAAATAAAAGAGGAGATCGCAAAATGGAAACGCCAATTTCTTTTTCAAGCTTCTTTAGTTTGGCTTATTCTTTGGTCAAAC
>JACKDF010000062.1 GCA_020633655.1 Deferribacteres bacterium | reverse complement strand
AGGCTCAACGTCCGGTTTATCCTTTTTTCTACAGTCTCATTAGGCATCGAAGTAGGATTTTTGCGAATAGAAAGAAGAAAATTTGTCTCAAAAACTCAAACGTGCATAAAATAGGTTTTGCGATAGAATTTCGGGTGTTGTGTAAGGAAGCCACCTTATGTAAACTTTATGCGTGACTTCCTCAACCTGCTTTATTCATGCAATGCTCAAGAGGAGCGATGGGGCTTTGTTAAAACATATTTAGACCAAAGGCGTCCTTTCAAGTAGAAGATGCGTAACGCTCAGAAGGGATGCTTTTGCTCGAAAATAAGTAGTTTTGACACAGCCCCAATCCTGGGGTTTTTGAATAAAGCTAATTAAATGATCAAACTCATATGGTGAAAAAAATCAATTTCTTTCATCCATAAATTAATTTGGCACTAATCGCAATTCATATTTGCTTTCACCAGGCAAAAACGGGGTTAATTCACCGTTTACCCATGCTTCATGGCCTTTGTTGTAGAATGGAGATAATGGATGCCCTGATGGGCCGGTTGGCATGTGCATGTAGGCTTCGTTTTCCCTTCCGGGCGTGACTGCAAAACGTTCAGAGGCGCTGATGAGACCATTACCTCGCTTTGTTTGCATAAAAGGCATATGCATTTCGCCTGGTAGTGCCTGTGCAGGAATATCAAGCCATTTGCTGAATGCTGGAATTGACGGACTGAACGGATGCTGAATCTTAAACGTATTTTCCTCACCCCAGGGATGAGCTGATAAAGGCGTTCCCGTAGCGGAAATCACACTATCGACTTGCGCTAGGAAAAGATCCTGCCATGAGGAAAATCCGGGAGCGAGCAGATAATCCGGTTTTTGGGTCACCAGATCCCACATGGCTTGTTCATGATGCGCCATGATTTTGCTTATGTAAGAAAAGCGATTATCTTTTTGTTTCAGGTGCGCCAGCATAGGATCAAATAGTGCTCGTGCAAGGGTATGGCGGAAATTTTTAACAAGACGAAATCCTACAGAACCCGGAACTGCCATTGCACCCCAGTTTTCCACTTCTTTGCGAAAATCCTGTCGGTTCGGTTGATCCTTCAGGGCCTCCTCATCGAGAATTTCCAGGAGTAATTTTTGCCATGGTTCATAGAAAACAGCCCGATTATCCCGCTGGATTTTAATCATATCCGCAGGAACGAATTTCTCTTTTGCCATCAGGTTGTCGCGTATTTGTTGACAGCGTGCACCCATGGTAAAATTATAATAATCATAAAGCTTATCACCCATTTGTCCACCGACGACCCGGGCATTGGCACTCCAGATACGACCGGAAGGTGGATTCACGACTTTCGGACATTCCGCTGCTGTTAACCAGCCGTCCCATCCGTTTTTCCCATCGGCCCAGGATTGAGGATAACGTCCGGCTTCACCTTTTCGGCGCGGAATTGGGCCAGCGATTGTCCAGCCGATGTTGCCATAACGGTCTCCGGTGACAAAATTCTGTGCCGGAATGCCGCTTCGATGCGCAATTTCAAGAGCTTCATTGACATTCCCGGCGGTCTCCAGATCATAAAGGTTTACATTGACGCCTTTTTCAGAATGGGCAACCCAGCGATAAGCACGTTTTCGTCCGAGGTAGTCCTGGTCAATTACTGGTCCCCAAATTGTTTCTTCTATGTGCATTGTGTCCTCTGCAGCACCTTTGATTTTAATGATTTCGTCGTACGTGCTAAAAGGCTGCAAACCGTCCGGTGTTTTGTAATGGTTGGGATCGTTTGTGTCGGTTTCAAGGATGATCAGATCGCTCCAATCACCGTAGGAGTTTGTAAAACCCCAGGCGACATTTGAATTGCTTCCGGTAACGATAAACGGAGCTCCCGGCAGCGAAACACCGGTTATATTTCTTGCATTTTCACCTTCCATTATAAGGGTCAGGCGATACCATGTGTTCGGAATCGTGATGCTTAAATGCATGTCATTGCATACAAGTGCAGCGCCATTTTCCGTGTGATCGCCGGAAACTACCCAGTTGTTACTGCCGACAGCACCGAACAAGTCCTCAGTCAAGCCCGGAAACATTCTCTCAAAATCAGAGGCGGGAACGGTTTGAATTGAAGCTGTGCTGGGTTGGTTATCAAAATAATTCCCCGGTTGCGGAAGCGGGGGCTTGGGGTAAGTCGTGCCATCAATTGCAGCGTCCCATTTTGTGCCTTTTGGTGCTAAAAATTCAAAGAGGGAGGGGGGAAGCAGATCATGCATGAGACCAAGGTTTGACTCGCCATTTCCATCGCTGCTTTGCAGTGTAAAATACATGGCCATGACACATAAGTAAGTATCCGCGTCACGCCATTGTGCTGGTTCTGTTCCAATGAGAAGGTATTCAAAGGGAGCTGTACCGAGTTCTGCCAGACCAGCGTTAACACCATCTTTATAAGCTGTAAGTAAATTGCGGTGTTCTTCATCCATCGCTTCTAAATATTTTTCCGATCGGGCACGAAATCGGTGAATCCTGGCTTCATGATCGATTGGAAGAGCGGCGGCTCCAAACAATTCTGCAAGCTCTCCTGCCCCGCGACGGCGCAACAGGTCCATTTGGAAGAATCGTTCCTGTGCGTGCAGAAATCCTGTTGCAAAGGCCATATCAACCCGGTTGTTGCCGCGAATAGTCGCGATACCAAAATCATCCCTTTCGATGGAGACTGGAGTTGTTATGCCACTGAGTGCCAGTTCCCCTTCGAAAAGCGGCAGGCTTTGCGTGACTTTGTGATAGGCATAAAAACCAGCGATGATAACCAGGATAAGCACTAGCAAAACAATACGCATTATCCATTTAAATACCGGACTCTTTTTTGACTTACTTTTTGCATTCTTCTCGCTCATTTTCCTCTCTCCTTTGGTTAAAAAATTGCTAACCAGAAACATAAGTAATTGATATTAAATAAAAAAAGAAAAAATTTGAACACTTTTGCATTTGAGTTGTTGTATCTGTTTGTGATGGCGTATCGCGCTTTATTCCAAATGTAAGGTTTAAAACTGCTGATTTGATGGTGAGAAATTGTAGTCGTTGTTATAATGAAGGTTGACAGGACTCCCAATCGCGAGCTCCACTCTATGGAGAATTAAACCGGAGTTAAACAGAGTTGGATAGTGGTGGTGGCGCAAAAAAAAGGCGAATTGGCCAATTTCAATGGCAATTCGCCCTGACGATAGATTACAAATTCTCCGAGAATTGAATAGAATATTTAAAACCTTTCGTGAAACTTGAGCGTTCCGTCGTGCATGTTAACGGAGATGAAAGCGATCAGCAGCAATACAATCACAACACCGGCAAAAAGGATGGCCCACTTCTTCCATGATTCTTCCTCGGTTACGGGTATGATCTCGGGGATTTTTAAACGTCTGCCGAAAAAGAATAATATTAACGCAGCAATAAAGATCGGTAGGTAAGCCGTACTCGAATCACCCAACTGCAATCCACTGTAAAACATGCCTTTAACGATATATCCATCGAGTAAGTAAAAGAGGGATAAGGAAAAGAATAAACCTGCTACAATATTGATTAACGTGCCCGGTTCCTTTGTATTATCCGATTTTTTCCACAGAAATACGGCTAAAGTAAGGAAAATGATCAGCAGTACAAAACCGAACCACGCCTGAGAAACAGCGTAAGTGTGCGGATCATTTATACCCAGGCCATCTGCCAGTTTCTCAAACCGTTCAATTTTCATCGCTTCAATGAAATTGATAAGGGGAATCAGCAGGAAAAGAAAAAGAAGACCCAGCCAGTTTCCACTGCGGGATGGCGTACGTGTCTCTGTCCATTCACTTGTGGCTACGGCCCAGGCCAGGGCTAAACCACCACAAAATCCAAGTGTGAATTCCATGACATTCCACCAGTTGTAACTTAATCCGGTCGAGGCACCGAAAGTTTGGATCAGATTACCAAAGGCGAACCCAAATCCAGCCCCGACCATGGTGTAAATAGCGACACGTAATGCCTTGTGAAAACCTTCACGATGTAAATACCAGCCCAGGGCCAGTGATGCACCTGCCGCTCCGGCCCATAATTCCGAGCGTGGAGGTGTCATATACCATTCGAGTTGATACATAAAAAAGCCCCAGAAGAGAAATCCACCCACAAACATTTCAACGATAAGCCTCGCCCAATCCGGCGATTTCTTATCACTGGATTCAATGCCAAGACCAAATAAACCGCCGCCCATAAAACCGTACAATCCACCGACGATGAACAAAGTTGTGTAGCCGTACAGTACATTGCCGAAGTGCGTTCCCCGGCAATACCCAATGAGAATGCCATAACTCGCCATGCCGGCAATTGCCCAGCCAATGGCACTGAGGGCGGCCAATGCAGGCGTCCGCCGATGCCAGTTTTCCCGTTTTGAGGTGACGAGAATTGCAAGTCCGGCCATGCCGCCTGCCCAGGATGCACCCCATTCATGCCCGAAGTGCCCACGGATTGCCCAGCCAAGCCCAAGCATAAGAGCGGTAATCCACATCATCGTTTTTTTCGACATCCTTCCTCCTTTGAAAAAATCGTGTCATGCCAACTCTGATTAGACTGTTGAAAAATGGATCAGCCGGACGTTGAGCCTGTCGAAACGCCCAGTTCCACGCTCAAATTCAGGCACTTCGACAAGCTCAGTGTCCGAATTTTCGTGTTTTGCGATAGTCTTGTCAGAGTAATTCTCGTTT
>JACKDF010000061.1 GCA_020633655.1 Deferribacteres bacterium | reverse complement strand
CGTGGAACCGGGCGTTTCGACACTAGGACTTTACTCAGTGCAAACAGGTTCAATGTCCGGTTTATCCCTTTTTAAACAGTCTCGAGGGATATGGAAAATAGTGGCGCAATGTGCTAATGTGAGAGTGCTTCTGAACAGAGTTGAAATTAGGTGGTGGTTACGATTTTATGGAAAGCGCAGGTTTTTTTTCAAGTGACTTGTTATGAAAATTCTTAAAAACTTATAACCGGCATAATTTCTAAATACCAGGATTGAGCAGGGGATACCCTCTACCCATCGTCAATACTAAGCAACGCATGAGTAAACCAGGTTATGGAGTGATGTTCAACGGTGCTTCAATACTTTATTGTCTTACCAGGATACTTTAGTTTTTTGCGCCAGTTTGCAAAAGTTCATTAATTGTGCTCTAAAGTCCCTGCTAAATCCAAATCATCTGCCACACGCCGCATGCCGTCGATTACTGTTTGAATGTGCTCATCCAGTGAGACACCGAGCAACTCAGCACCTTTTGTAATGTCTTCACGATTTACCGCACGGGAAAAACCAATCGATTTCATTTTCTTTTTCACCGATTTTGGCGTGAGATCGTGAATGCTTCGCGATGGCCGAACGTACACACAAGCCGTGACAAAGCCGCATAACTCATCCACTGCAAGCAGAACTTTTTCCATGAGATTGACGGGTGTGACTCCGGTATAGGACGCGTGAGCGAGAATTGCATGTGTAATTTCTTCGGATACGCCCTGCTCCTGCAAGTATTTTACGGCGACATAGGGATGCTCTTCCGCTGTTGGATGCTTTTCGTAATCCATGTCGTGGAGCAAGCCAACGACGGCCCAAAGCTCCTCATCTTCCTTGTATTTTCGTGCATATTCTACCATTGCTGCCTCAACAGCAAGCATATGGCGACGGAGATTGTCGTTTTCCGTCCATTGTGTCATCAACGTGTAGGCATCGTTTCGTGTCATGATTTATTCCTCTGTGTTTCAACCTGTCATACTGTTTCCAAGCCGTTGCCAAAACTCTTTTGTTAAATCACTCAGCTGAATTTAACAAATTAATCTGGGCTGGTAAAATTTCAAATGTTACAGGGAGTTTGCCGGCAAATTCACCATCACGCTCAACCAGAACTTCTGTATCGGACCATACTTCGAGTTTGCGCGCACGTGCGGTGATAGCTTTGGGGTGATTTTTGATCGTTCCGCGGTAGAGGCGGTGAATGTTACCTAAAATACTGAGTTTGCTCAAGTCGCCGATGAGAACACAATCCAGCAAACCGTCATCGAGTAGTGCGTCCGGAGCAATCCACATCCCGCCGCCGAAGCAGCGGCCATTTGCCGCGATAACTGCGAGAAAAGTGCCTTCCTGAGTTTCGCCATCGTCCAGCCTGAAGTGCAGTTTGCCATTGTGGTATTTAAACAGATTGTACAGTAAACCTAATAAATAGGCTGCGGAGCCACCGAGGAGTTTGGTCAGACCGTTGATACGATAAATCAGTGCACCACCGTATCCCAAATCAGCGATATTTGCAAAATAATGCGTGCGGGTATTCCCCTCAAGCGTTGTGTAAGTGACAATACCGACATCCATTTTCACACATGCGTCTTTTTGGATTAAGGCAGCAACATGCTCTGGCTGGCTCGAAATTGCTAATCCCCGGTAAAAATCTGTGCCTGTGCCTTTGGGCAGAATCGCTAATTTTACGTCTTGGCTTAGCAGGTTGCCATTCTCATAAAATCCGTTTACAACTTCGCTCACAGTGCCATCCCCGCCGACTGCTAAAATAATGTCAGCGCCGTTTTTAATGGCGTGCTGCGTAAGCCGTGTGGCGGCGCCTGGTGCATCCGTTTCAACGGCCTCACAAGCGAGACCTGCATTCTGCAGTGTGCGTGAAAATACCTCCCAGCTTTGGCGAGTTTTCCTGTGCCCGGCAACAGGATTGATAATACCGACAATTTTAGGGCTCACAATTGGTCTTCTCCAGAAAAAGATGTTTTTCCATTTGTCTGGTTGCCCGGAATATTTTCGTACCCGGATGCTTGTTCCTCATCCCGGTTGATTTTTAGTATTTCCTGTTCTGTGTAGATTCGGCCTTTATTGATGCCCGGACACGTACGCTGTTCCAAAACCCAGACGAATTCATTTACCAGAATTTCATCCCAGAAAGGATAGGTACGACATTGCTGTGGCCGGGCAGCGTGCACCATGCAATAGGCATTATCACTGCTCAGCATTGCGCAGGCGTGGTCGAGACGCTCATTGAGACGAAGCTCACCATCTTTTCGGTGTGTGTATTTTGCTAAAAATTGATTGAGTTTAACGCCAAGTATTTCCGCCATTTTCTTTGCATCCTCTTCCGTTATTCCAACCCATCCAGGGATTGTGCAACAAGCAGCACAGCCTTGCTGGCAGGAAAATTTCAAACCAGGGGCAAAGAAATTGGGTTCTTCGTTTCCGTTTTGTTCGATCATTTATCGTTCTATTTTTATATGAAATGTTGTGCCAATTAGGGCGAAAAGATAAGAAAAAAAAAGCGAGAGTGCAAGCAATGTGCATTGACCTGCAAAATGATACAGCGAGGGGATCGAAGTATGAGCCGAATCGAAGAAGAAACGGATTATCCGGAAAACTGATGCGTGCTGACAACACCTATTTTCAGCACGTCCAGAAGCTGTTCAAAAGTAACACCATCATCGGGATAGCTTGCCATATTGAGCTGAAGTTCCAGGTCATATTCGAGGCGTTTCAGTGAGTTCAGCAAGCGATTTGCAATGATGCGTGCCATGCGGAAGGAAGTTTCGGGCAGGAGCACGTGCAGTTCATCGGTGGAAACGATAGTAATTAAATCGTTGCGGCGCAGGACTTCGCGTAACGACCGGGTTATTTTTTCAAAGAGTTCGAGAAAATTATCGTAGTTTAAGTCATTGACCGATTCGGTTTTATTGAAATGAAGGGCTAAAACCGTGACATCGCCCTGGGTTTTGATGGCCTCGGATATGCATTTGCCTGCTTCCTGGGCAAAGGACGCATTGTCCGTATTGTGCAGTTTTTGTGATTTGATGAGTGATTCAATATCGCTTTGGGCAAAGGAAAGTTTTAAATATGGATTGGTATCGCTTTTGTTTTCGTGCGTATTTTGAATGAATTTGTAGGAATATATTTTCCGCACCAGAGCTGAAGACATGTCAAAAAGTGCATTGCAGTTCATGCAGCGGCAATTGACGATCGGTTCGGTAAATTGGCTTTTGCATTCGTTGCAAACCTGCATTGCCGAAGTGCTGATGTCGTAGTCCAGGTTTTTGAGCTGAAAAAATTCCAGGCAGTGTGGGCATTGCATTCCGTTTTCTGAATGAAATTTGTTTTCAAGACTACGGAATCCGCAGTGATCGCAGGTCAACATGCGCATGGCATCGATGTCCGCTGCCTGGCATTGCGGGCAAATCTCTCGAAAATTGAGATCGTGGTGACCACAATCCGGACACATGTGGATCGTATCGTGAAAGACGCGCTCGAGCATGCCGGCCTTCGCCATGCTTTCCAGTATATAAATCTCACCGCCCAATTCCTCAGGACGCAATATTTGTGCGGCTTCGGGATATTCGTAGCCTAACTTGGCCGCGCGACGCACACCGGGTATCAATACACGAATTCCATGATCCGTCATGTATTTCAGCAGGCGGTCCTGCGACGGGACTAAAATCTCTTTATTTGTTTGGATTTTGACTTCATAGAATGCCAATATATTTTCAATGTGAATACGCAAGTCTTCATCTTTGAATGGTTTGCGCAGGTAATCCATAACCCCAAGCCGCAAGCCCTTCAGACGCTCGTCCTCAAGCTCATCCTGGTTTGTGAAAACGATGACAGGCAAAAATCGCCACTCGGCATTCTCCTTAACCTGTTCGAGAAAATTATGGGCGTCTGAATCCGGTAATTGTGAAGAAAGCAGAATGAGATCGGGTACACGGCGCTCCAATGCAATCCGAGCTTCTTTTGCACTTCTGGCAAGCGTCACGTCGTAATTATTGCTTTCCAACAGTTTCTGCGTACGTGCCAGTAACATCGTGTCTTCATCAATAAGCAGGATATTTTTATGTGCCATGAATCCCTCTAGCTTGTGGAATAGCCAACGTGCAACGACTAATTTACCGGGATAATTCCTTCCCTGGCGAGGCCATTTCGACTCTCACTTTTTCCTGGTTGGGTTTGCGTGGAAGGAAAAAATTGACTTCGAACCATTTCTTTTCTTCCGATTCGGCCCAAATCTTCCCTTCGTGTGCTTCGAGTATGCATTTGGTATTGTATAATCCAAGACCCGTTCCACGGGGTAAACTTGGATCTTTGTTTATACCCTGTGAAAATTTGTCGAAAATGGCTTCGATTTTGTCCGATGGAATGCCACGTCCGATATTTCGCACAGAAAAAACGAAACCGGAATCCGTCTCGTTTACGTTGAGATCGATTTCCGAATGGGGTTTGCCATACTTAATCGCGTTGCTAAAAACATTGGAAAAAACGACTTTGAGCAAATCAATGTCGCCGATTATGTTTATATTTGTGATGGCGTCCTGATCCTTGTGCACGATTTTCATGTCGTTCAGGCTTAATTGGCTCGACAGTTCGGAAAAAACCGGTTGCAGTAGATCGTTTCCCACTTCAATTTCCTGCCATTGTAAAACCAACTCGCCATTTTCGATTTTCGAAAGATCGAGGTAATTTCTGATCATCTCAATTAAGTTGCGAGAGACGCGAGTGATCACCTGGACCGCGTTCGATTGCTCCACGTTCAGTTCTCCCAAATAGCCATCCTCCAGCAATTCCGAAAAACCGAGAATGGAAACCAAAGGGCTGCGTAATTCATGGGAAACAAAACCAAGCATGTTTAAATAATATTCGTTCAACCGGCGCAATTCCTGGTTGTTCTCGCTCATTTGCTGATATAAATTATCGAGCTCTTTGTTGCGAGACTTTAATTGTAGCTGCATTTCTGCATTATCCCGCAGAACCTCGGC
>JACKDF010000060.1 GCA_020633655.1 Deferribacteres bacterium | reverse complement strand
ATGAAAGGTGTGATTACTTCGCTGAACCACTACTTGCCAGGCCTTTTTCCAGCTCCTCAAGAACACGCGCAGTCAGATCGATTTGATTTTTGCTGACGTAAACTATGTTGGCGGTAACAGTATCGAAAATATAATCGAATCCCTCTTTTTCACCAACAACATTTATGGCTTCGATAATTTTTGTCTGGATAGGCTGAAGTAACTTTGCTTCCTCTTTCAGGGCATCACCTTGTGGACCCCATTTTTGGGCCTGGAACTGCTGCAGCTCTGCATACTTCGTCTGGATTTCCCCAGCCTTCTCTGCACGCTTTGATTCGCTTAAAAGAAGGCGTTGCGCTTCCAGTTGGTCCGACAGTTCTTTCACTTCCCGCTGCATGTTTAAAGCTTCCTGCTCCCAGGTTTTATTCAGTTCTTCCAACTGACTTTTTACATCCTGGGCTGCCTTGTATTTTTCAAGAATTTCCTGAGAATTTAGATAGCCCAGTTTTTGACCGAATGCATTGGATGCAAATGCGGTTAAAATCAAGGCTGTCATTAAAATGATTTGTGCAATCTTTCTCACCAAAAAACCTCCGTCTCTCACTCCAAACCTTATGCTCAAAGCACACGATTCTGGATTTATTTTATACTTACCTACCCTATCGTTCCCTCAATTAAAGGAACCAGAAAAGGCAGTTTGAACTTAAAATTGTTGCCCGAATACAAAATGCGGTTTCCATCCACCGTAAGATTTTCCAGTGATCGGATCTATATTATCAAAACCGTAAGCGTAATCAAAACCGAGCATACCGATCATCGGCATAAACACCCGGGCGCCAAATCCAACAGAACGCCGCATGTTGCTGGGATTAAACTCACGAAGTTTTTCCCACGTGCGTCCAGCTTCAGCAAATGTAAGGGCATAAATTGTCGGATTCGGGGATATTGGTACACGCAATTCAAGAGAATACTTCATCATAGCTGTACCACCATTACGATCTACGGTGTTGCTGCTGTTGCCTAACGGATCATCATAACCGCGCAATGGAATGGAACGCGTCAAACCTTCACCACCCATGAAGAATTTTTCAAGATAGGGAATAAAGCCACTTTTTCCAAATTCTTTAATTATACCAGATGTAAAATCTGAGTGCATTACGAGGGTCCACATAAGAGGTGTGAACCATTCGGCTTTAAACTGGTGTTTATGAAATTCGACCGTGCCCCCAAGTACCCCACCCGATACCTCTGTCGATACGGAAAAAGCCGAACCTTCGGTTGGGAATTCAACCCGGTTTAAACTGTTTCTGGAAATAATTTGTGTAATACTGCTCGACGTTTGCGGATAGACATCTTCAAAATAGGCGGTATTTACCGAGCTTGCAAACCACGACTGAAAATCCGAAAGGTTTGTACGGTCGATTCGATAAATCCAGTCACCACGGAAGTAGTTATCCGGCCACTGAAAACGGCGTCCCAAACGCAAAGATGCGCCCCGGGATTCCTGGCGATAACCTGCATACGTCGGCGAACGTTCCGTATCGTAAATACTAAAACCGGCAAGTGTTGGTGTATCCATCAACCACGGTTCGGTGAAATTTATTTGAAACGATCGGTAGTAGCGGCCAAAATTCCAATCGAATCCAACCTGCTGTCCACCTCCCGCAAAATTATTCATGTTTACGCCGATACTGCCAATTATTTTATCCCGTTCGCTCCAACCGGCGGACATATTTGCAGTACTGGTTCCTCGTTCTTCCACTTCAATGCTAATATCAATATTTTCATCATCCACGGTTTCAATGGTTGGATTTACATTTGCAAAATAATTTAAAACCCAGACTTCCCGCTGACTCCGCATGAGCAACGCTTTGCTGAATGTTTGACCGGGAAACATGTGCAATTCGCGACGTATAACTTTATCTTTTGTTGTGGAATTACCAACAATTTTGATTTTGCGAACTTTTACAGGCTTTTCTTCATTGATCAAAAAGGTAAGATTGACCGTGTCCTTTGCCACCGGTGTTTCCTGTGGAATAATCCGTGCATAAATGTAGCCCGCATCATAATAAAGTGTTCCTAATTTCTCAGAAACGACTTCCTGAAGTTTTTCGGCATTGTAAATATCGCCTTCTTTTATATCCGCGGTAGCATAAAGCTGTTCGGTTGTATAGAGCTTGTTGCCATCAAAATTGATTTTACCGAATTTGTAACGGATTCCCTCACGTACCCAAATATCGATGAACATGTCCTTTTGTTCAGGACCATAGGAGAGCGAATCGCGTAAAATTTCCGCGTCACGAAAACCTTCTTTACGGTAAAAATCGAGTACGAGGCCTTTATCTTCTGCAAATTCTTCGGGATCAAAATCGGCGCCACGCCACCAGGTATCTTCTTTTGTTTCCTTAAATTGCTTTCGCAATTTTTTGTTTTCGAAAGTGGAATTGCCGTGAAATCGTATTTTCTGTACTTGTACCTTATTTCCTTCATTGATATCGAACCGAACGACGATATAATTGGGGCGTTCTTCAGAGGGTGTGGACTTGGTTTCGACGTCTGCCAGCAAATATCCTTTTTCTTTGTACAGATCGAGAATTTTGCGGCGCATTTGGTTAATTTTGGCGGGTCCAAGCATTTGTCCAGGATAAAAATCGACATCTTTTTTAATATCCTTGGTCTTGATTTTTTTGTTCCCCTGAAGTTGAATCTTTTCCAAATGAGGAAATTCCTGCAATTTCAATCGTAAATATAGTCCATTGCCAATTTCTTTATCGAGATAAAACTGGATATCGCTAAACATACCCAAATCCCACAATTGACGAATTGCGTTTTGTATATCGTCACCACCTATTTTAGAGCCTTCAGTGAATCCGGCAGTAAACTTGATCAATCCTTCGTCAGTTGTCTTGTTTCCTTCTATCACAAAACTTAAAACTTCTGCCTTCCGGTTGCCCTGTGAAAATGCAATTACAGGCAGCAAAAGAAGCAAAAAAACAAAAGGAAACTTAGGTAAAAATCTTAACATTTTTCTCCTTAATTTTTACAAAAATTGTGGCCAAAGTACAAAAGTTAGACCACAATGTAAAGCAAAAAGTTCTACTTAAATTAATGAATTTTTTCCAGTTTCGGGCATTGTCTTCACCATTAAAATGGGAAAGAATAGCGCAATAAAATATTTTTATCCTGTCGACTTTTTGGCAAAAGATACGTCGCTTCGTTGTACTTGTATCCCAACTGCAAGAGAAGACTGGGATTAAACCTGTATTCAAGGTCCAAAGAATGTTTTAATTCTATTGTGTTTGGTAGCAGAAAATTCAGCTCACCAGGATCATCGTTATTCATTGAAAATCGTCCGGTGTAGAGAAAGTACATTTTGTTGGAAATGTATTTCCCGACAGTAAGCTGTGTGTTTTGCAAGAATGTCGTTGTGAAATCGGAATAAAACTGATTGTTATTTAAAAAATTCTGTGTGAACCTCGAATTTAACCGAACAACATCCAGGCCGAGGGAGCGTTCAAGAGTACGCTCAACAGGACGCAGTAATGGACGCAAGAATAAATTCTCCGTGCTCGCTCCAATGATGTTGGTCGTACGATTTCTATCGGAGATATTTTCGGGATCGTAACCGAGAATCGAAAGGACCTGCATTTGTGAGGTATTGTATGCAGGAATTTCCGATTCCAACTTAAAATAAGCCTCTTCATAACGGCCGCGTTCACGAAATTCACCAGTAACGGGATCCCGCGCCTGCAATTTCAGATAAACATACTTCTCATTCAGTGAATCGACGACGGTCGTCCAGGCTTGCCCCCATACAACTGGATCGAGGGAACTTTTATCCCAGTTTGCAACAAATTTATCCACTCGGAACGTGAGATCGAGATATTCTATTGTTCCACGAGTCGATTCAATCTGACCTGCGATGCGAAAAGTACTCGTATCCGGACCAGCTTCTGTTCGTAAAATTTCTTGCTGAAGGAGAAGTGGAACTGCCGGTGCGTCTTTACCCGATTCTGTACTCGAATCGGGTTGCACGTTTAAAAACGATATACTATCCTCGCGATTTAATGCCAGATCAAGGCCATAATTCGGAGACAGTGTTTTCGTTGTATCAATAATAATTCCAGTGAAAGTCAATTCACTAATACCGTCATCAATGCCGGCATTTATGATAACTTTATCAATACCGATATTTGAAAATTCAGCCACATAACGGTTATTTTTACCTGCGATCGCATGCACGTCCCAATTCGAATTCAGCATAATATAATCAATGAGCGGGCTTGGCCGTTCGCTAATTTCATAATAGGGATAGATCACATTCACGTCGTTCAGAACAATCTCGCCACGAAAAACCGGATGATGCCATGGTCCACTGACCAAAAAGCTGTCAAAATGATTCATCCCTTTTAACTGAAAACGCCCAATTTCATTCGGCGGCATCAAGGCAGGTATGTTCAAAGGCAAGCCATTGCCGTTTGACTTTACATAAAAAGTGCCTAAACTCATCCAATTATTGTTAATTCTCAATGGTGTGAGAATTGATCCTTGTCCGGAAGGCGCAACAGGAGTATTATAAATCGAGAGCGAAGCATCGCCAACTATTCCCGTCGCAGATTTTATATGAATAAAATCATCCTCGGTTACCACATCGCCTTGAATCTGTTTGATATCTTTTGCTACTTCCGCAAAAGATAACTGTCCGTCGACAACTGTAAATTTGCTGTTCACCAGGCGCACATTTTTATATTCTCCTTTTAAGCCAATATCCAATGCACAACTGCTCGAAGCCTTTCTCAACAGCGGAATAAAATCAAAAAAAGTAGCGAAAATATTACCATACCCCTGCAAATGGACATCAAGATTTTCATTCCCGTTAAATGGAATATATCCACCGCCATTAAGTACAAACTCATCTTTTCGGGTATAAGTTATTTTATTCGATTGCAATCCCGAGAAACTTACATAAGAACTATCGCCTTCTGCATTTGTCGAATCATCAAATTCGAAAGCGAGTTCATCAAACTTGAACCA